>NZ_CP192052.1:0-28285 GCF_050942445.1 Kribbella sp. CA-247076
ATGTCTTGGATTCTGATGACCGCGTTCGGTTTCGCGGCGATGTTCTGCATGCGCTTCACGCCCGACTGGGCCGATTTCATTCTGGTGCGGGTCGCCGGATTCTCCTTTGTGGGTGCGGGTTTGATCGGTGCCGCCGGGTGGCTCGGCGCGCTAATCGACGGCACGATCGGCTGGCTCGTCCGGTCCATCGACGGCATCTCGAACGGAGCGGTCGGTACGTCGATCGCCTGGATCATCGCTGCCGCTCTGGCGGGGCTGTGGATCGGCGGAATGCTGCCCGGGCGGATCTTCTCCTATGACCCGCCGGACTGGCTGGTGATCGCCGGCCTGGTCGTGCCGTCGCTGGTCGCGATGGTTCCGGGCCGCGCTGGTGACGCGTTCGACACCGTCATCACTGCTGGCGGGCAGGCCCTGACCAACGCGGTTGGAGGGCTGTTCTGATGGAGATCCTCGCCGTCCTCGCCGTGATGTACCTGGTCGCTGCACCCGACCGCGTCTCCCTCGCGTTAACCCGCGGCTTGTTCGGCGCTGCGCGGGGTGCGGCAACCGGCAAGACCCCAAAGGCGCGGAAGAAGTCGCCCCGCCAGCGGGCCATGTTCGACGGCTGGCGTGAGGGGGTCGCGGCCGCCCGCACCCGCCGCGACGCCGGCCGTGATCTCTGGTCGCGTGGCTCCCGCGGTGCTGGCCGCGTCGCGGGCGGTACGGCGTCCCTTGCCCGCGGCATCCATGGCACGGTCCGGGCCCGCCGCAACCGGGCCGACGTCGACCAGCCGAGCTCGAGCACCGACGACGCCGCGCCGAAGGCGTCCCGCGGCTGGGCGTTCCCCCGCCGGGTACGACGGCCCCGCACCGCACCGACGAGTGACGCGAGCGGCCTGGTCGTCGACCAGGACGGCAACAGCGTCACCCCGGATCCGGAGCAGGCGCCCGAACCGGCGCCCACCGCGCCGGAAGCCGTCCCTGACGCCGCCCCGAGGGCGCCGGAATCGACCACCGCCCCCAAGACCCCGGAGACGGCGCTCACGCCCGCCCCGGAATCGGCGCCTACCGGCGCCACCACCACCAACACCAACACCGCACCGAACGGAGCAATCGCCATGTCCCTCGCCAACACCGAACTGTCGAACATCGACGACTACGAGAAGGAGCTGAAGGCCGTAGAGGCCGCGGTCGGCCTGGTCGCGGAAGCGATGGACAAGGTCCGCAAGTGGGGCAACAACCTGCCCGAGCGCTGGACCGCGGCCGGTTGGGGCACGGCCGGGCTCGACCGGTCCGTGACCAACATCGCCGAGACGGTCGGCGCGCTGAAGATGCCCGCCGTCGCCGAAGCGTTTGCCGCTGCCCGGACCGAGGTCACGAAGGCCCGTGGTCTGGGTGAGGCCGCCGAGGCCGTCAAGGCCCGCGGCAAGACCGAAGCGTTCCGCGGCAACTGACCCCGTCGTCCCGGCTCCCCGCAGGGGGCGACGGCTCACGACCGGGCCGGGACACCACAACTCGCTGAGACCACACGAGAGAGGAACCCGCCTGATGGTGAAGAAGCACCGCGCGACCTCAGCCGCCGCGGCCGCCCCTGCCCGTCCCGCCCGCCGGTCATCGTGGATCACAGCCAAGCCGGGCACGCGCACGGCTCAGACGACCGCACAGCCCACCGCACACAATGTCGTGCCGGGATCGCCCGAGTGGCTGACCATCACCGGCACCTATACGACATCACCGCGCCGCCGGAAGAAGGCCGGCAACCGGGGCGAGGTCATCCCGGGCGTCCCGCAGCTCCCGCAGCTCGGCACGGCCGCGACCGCCGTCCCCGGCCTGGTCGCCGCCCCGGGCTCGGCGCTGGTGCCGGTCCAGCCCGCCGGACTGCCCGTGAAGCGGCGGCCAGGCGAGCAGACCGCCGAGGCGTTCACGGTCGCGCGTCGTCTCGCGTGGCGTCACCGCTGGCAGCTCACCCCTATCGTCGCCAGCGCCGGGACCGCGATCGGCGCCGGCGCGGTGTCGCCAGTGCTGACCGTGCTCGGTCTCGCCGCGACCGCCGGCGCCGGGTACCTGACCGCCGAGAAGGGACCCGACGAGCTCGGCGGCCGGGTCTGGCTGTCCAGGGCAGAGCGGCGCATCGTGGGCCGCTGGGCGGCCGGTGCCGGGGTGTGGTCGGCCGGGCTTGGTGTTGCCAACGCCGCCGGCCTGCACTGGACCGCCGCCGCCGTCGTGATTGCCGCCGGCGCGCTGGGCGTGCTGACCGGGTCGCCGGTCGTCGACTGGCTGAAGTCACGCAGCATCCGCCGCGACGACGACGTGACCCCGGAGCGGTCCGCCGCCGCCTCGCAGCTGATCGCCGCCTGGCCGCACGCCGTACTGAACGGCCCGGAAGGGCTCGCCGGATCCGTGATCGTCGGACTCGACGAACCGGAGCCCGGGACGATCGTCGCCGTCGTCCAGCTGCGCGCCGACGTGCACGCCGAGAAGGTCGCGACCGCCGAGGTCCGGCAGTGGCTCGAGCGGTCGCTGAACATCGGCGTCGGCACGGCGAAGGTCTCGCTCGTCCGCGACAACGCCGGTCAGGTCCGCATCGAACTCACACCGTCCCGCCAGCTGGAGAAGGTGTCGAAGCTGTGGACCGGGCCGCGCCTGTACGACGACGGCCGCGCCCCGGTCGCGGTCACCCCGGCCGGGCGTGAGGCGTGCATTCGCCTGTTCGACACCAACGGTGTCCGGCACCTGATGCTCATCGGCTCGTCGAACTCCGGGAAGTCGAACGCGTACAACGTCGTCCTGCTGCCGCTGGTGCTGTCCGGCCGGTCGGTCGTGCTGTACGTCGACGGCAAGCGCGGCACGTCCTCACCCGAGATCGCCGGCGTAATGGACCTGGCCGCGCTCGAGCCGCTCGCGTGGAAGCGCGCGATCCGCATCGCACACCGCGTCCTGGTCGCCCGCGAGAAGCGATACGGCCAGATGGGGCTGTCCGGGTTCGACGTGAACGGCCCCGATCCGGTCCTCGAGCTGGTGATCGACGAGGGCCGCACCGTGCAGGAGGCGATCGACGGCAAGCCCGAGGAACGCATGGTGGAGGCGATCTCCGAGCGCGGCCGCGCGCTGGGGGTGTCGCTCAAGCTGGCCGTGCAGAATGCCGAGGCCGGGCAGGTCCCGGGCGGCATGAACGTGAAGACCAACCTCATGGGTGCCGGCGGAAACGTGATCGGTCTCCGCCCGGGTACGTCGTCCGGCGCGACGATGACGCTGTCGGCGACGTCGGAGGAGGTCGACCTGCGCAGCCTCCCCGAGGGTGGCGGCTGGTCCGCGATCCTGTCCGGCGGCATCGTCGCTGCGGAGCGGGCACGGGTCGAGCACATCGCCAAGCCGGACCAGCTGAAGCCGTTCCTGGACGGGTTCGCGCCGCGCGGCCTGCTCGGTGCTGACCTGGCCGCCGCTGACGCCCCGGACGAGCACGAGGACGGCGAGACCGGGCTGTACTCGGGCCGGTTCACCGGCAAAGACTGGCTCGCCCAGATGGAGCGGGCACGGTCCGGCTCGACGGCGGCGTCGGCGGAGTCCGGCCCGCGGCTGACTGTGGTGAAGGACCACGACGAGACCCCGGCGCCGGCCACCGAAACCGTGACCGGGATGCAGGTCGCCGAGTTGGTCGACGACGCCGCGACGGCCCTGCTCGAGTTGACCACCGCGAAGGGCGCCCAGTCACGGCAGAAGGTCGTCGACGCGCTCCGGGAGGCCGGGCCGGATGGAACGACCCGGGCCGCCCTCGAGGCCGCGACTGGACTGTCGAAGGCTCAGGTGAACCGACACGTCGGCGCCCTGGTCGGCGACGAGCTCGCGGCCCGGGACGGCTCGCGAGTGCGCCTGGTCGGCGACGAGGTGGGCGCATGACCGCAAACACGCCCGGCGCGGCTCCCGCGATCTGCGCGTTCGCAGCAATAGCGTTAACGCGATTCGTTGCCAACTTCCCGGAGGACCGATGGGGGCCAGGAGAGGACTCAAGCCACCGCGCATCGTCGTCGGCGTACGCCTCGACCCGCCGGAGCGCGAAGCCCTGCGTCGGCTCGCAGCAGCCGACGGCCAAACGCCGTCTGACCTCGGGCGCGAAGCGATCCGCCGTTACCTCGCGGACCGTCAGGAAGACCTGGTGGCGTCATGACGACCTAACAAAACGAAGCGGCCCGGCTTTGCCAACCGGGCCGCTGTCAATCCGTGGGATCGCCGTCCTACGGGTGTTCTAACCCCTCGCGCTGGTTTGCCGGCCGCGCATTGAGGGGCTGTCCCTGTCCGCTCTGCTAGCTCTAAGGACATCTCAAATGTACGGGACTGACCCCCGTCCTGTCGTGTTGCACTCATCACCGGACGAGCCGTGTCCGCCAGGTGACCGAGTGGAACTCATCCGCTCCCTAGAAGCCGAGCGCGTCCCCAACGGCCGCGCGTTCACCTGGCACCCCGGCGCCCCGCAGACCCCCGCCGACCCTCCCCCGGTCCTCCACGACTCGCTCGCCGCTGTCGTCGAGCGCCGACGCGCGCTCATCTCCGCACTCGAGGAACCCTCCCCCGTCGCGTGGGATCGCCGCTCCGCCCGGCTCGGGGTGGTCGCGTGACCGCCGCTGCCATGTCGTCGAGCCGTGCGTGGGCCGACGTCAGCGTCGTACTGGCGTTCGCCGGGTCGACCCACCTGAACCACCGCGCCGACCTGCGGATCGTCGGCCGCCAGCTGCGCCACAAGGCGCACCGTGCCCTGGCCCGCGACCGCGGCGAGCGCCAGACCGTCGAGCGCGAGGCCATGCCCGGCGCCTACGCCGGCCTTCCGGCGTGGTCGAGCCGAGATCAGTGGCTCGCCCTGGTCGAGATGGCCGCCGGCGTCTGGTTCCCGGAACAGATCCACCGCAAGGTCAGCGCCGCGACGCTGGGCAAGTTCGCCGCCCTGGTGGCCGCGCCCGCCGACGACACCACCGGCCGGGGTGTCCGCCGCGCGTACCCCGAGCTGGCCCGCGGCCTGGCCGTGACCGTCGAGACCGTCCGGGCGTGCTGGCGCGCCCTGGAGCGGCTCGGGCTGGCCGTGCAGGTCGAGCAGTCGGTGTGCTTCGGGTACGAGCACCGGATGCGGCTGTGGCGGCAGGGATCGAAGCAGCGCGGCCTGACCCCTGAGTACGCGCTCGTCGTGCCGGCCGCGTTCGCCCGCGCCCTGACCACCGGGGAGCACCCGGCCGAACTGCTCGCTACCCGGTACGCCGACGTCGGCGACCTGGTCGAGCTCGTCACCCCGGCCGACCGGCTCTCAGCGGCTCTCCGGGCTCTCCGAGCGGCCACCCCTTCCCCAGTGGTCTCCGGGCCGGTTCCAGGCGCCACAGCGCACAGTGGCGCGCCTGCTGTGGCCGGCTCCGCCCCATCCCCGGTCCTCACAGCCGACCCTGCCCCGTCCGACGCTCCACAGCCTGTGGAAAACCGCCGCCCGAGCCCAACCCCACACCTTGGAAATGTCGACATTTTGGGACTACCACATAGTGGTACGCGCCCCCAGTACCTGTCCTGTCTCGCTCTAGTCACCCATGTTCCTCACGGGGTGAAGTCGACCGCTTCGCGGGCTCGCAACCGAAGGGGGTGCACCAAATCGACCCGCCCTGGGGGGATCCCCGCGAGAAGCACCGCTCAGCGCCGCCAGGCGGGCCGTGGCGGCTGGTTCGGGCCGCATCGAGACATCGCAGTCGTGTTGACCCGCCGCGTGCTGTGGCTGCGCGGCGTACAGCCTGGCCGGATCGCGATGCAGCTGCGCCGGTTCACCGTGCCCGGGCTGCCGCTGGTGTGGCGGCCCGACGACTTCGTGGCCGCGTTCGACGCGATCAACCGCCGCCAGGGCCGGTACTCGCCCGGCGCGAATCTGGCGAGCTCGTCGACGGCGGACCAGGTGCGCGCTGAGCGGGCCGCTGCTGGTGCGGTCACGAGCCCGGCCGGGCTGCTGAAGTGGTACCTCGAGCAGCTCGACCCGGCCAACGATCACCCGCGGCTCGACCTGGTGCTTGAGAACGAGCGGGCCGCCGCGTCAGCCGACGCTCGCCGCGCCGAGGCCGCCCGGGAACGGGCCGCCGCCGTTCCGCTGCCGATCAGCTCGGCGCGCGACGCGTGGAAGGCAGCCCGCCGCGCCCTGGCCATGGCCATGCACGGCGGCACAACGAAGTGACCCCCTCGAGCCGATCGGCTCGAGGGGGGCCAAGGTTTGCCAAGTGCCGGCGGACCGGGTCAGACGCGGTACGTCTTCGTCCGGGTGCCGACCTTCACCTTCAGCTCGCAGTCGCCGGCCTTCTTGCCGTGCTGCCGGGCCATGCGGCGGAGCAGGTCCGTGCAGGCCTCCTCGTCGCTGCCGTCGACGGCAACGTCGGTTGTCTTGACGTGGTACGTCCGGCCGCCCTTGCCGATCTCCCGCAGCTCAACCCGTGCCATGTCCTGCGCTCCTGTCGTCGGTGGTCTGGCGGTCCATTGCATCCGATCCGTCGGCGAAAGTCCCGCCGCCCGCGGCGGGCTTGACTTCGGGTCCTTGCGCGCGCACGCGCGTGCGCGCGCGCCTGCGCGCGTTGAGTCCGGATCCCGGCTCTCCCGTGTGAGCCGATGAGTCGATCGGCGTTTCCGCAGGTCAGAACCGCATTTCCCGTGTGAGTCGCCCGCATGAGCCGTCGTGTGAGTCGCTGCTTTGGGTGAGTCGCCGTATGAGCCGGTCACTGGCGCCGGCGCGGCCCGCCCGGCAGCACATGCTCGAGCGCGACCCGGATCAGCTCGGACCGGTTCGTGCCGTACCTGGTCGCGAGCCGGTCGAGGACGTCGACGTGCTGGTGCCAGGCCCGCGCGTTCACCTGCACGTTCGACTCGGCGCCGCGAGCCGGTCGCCGAGCGAACAGGCCAGACGTGTCTGGCGCCTGGTGGCGTGCGACCAGCTCGCCGAGGATGCCGGCCGACTCGGTCTGCTCGACCGCGTCCAGCATCACGTTCAGCTGCGTCGACCCCACCGCCGCCCGTCGCAACCGCGCCCGCAACTGCGACGGCATGTAGACGATCAGCTGCCGCGTTCCCTGACTCGGCGCGTCCTCGTCGACCAGGTCGACGTCGGCGCCGGCAGGCTCGGCGGCCGGTACGTCGGCCGGTGGCGCGGGTTCGCGTTCCGGCTCGACCGGTGCGCGCTCCGGACTGGTCTCCGTGGGACGTTCCGCCACGGCAGGGCTGCCGCCGGCGGGCGGAAGGATCGCGCCCAGCCGGCCCCGCCGCTCCCCCGCCGTACCGAACGCCGTACCGAGATCGGCCGGCGGAAGGCCGCCAGCTGGTGGTTTCCGTTCCGCAGCGCTCATCGTTCTGCCCCGCCTTCCCCGGAACGTTCCGCCTCGCGTTCCGCGATCCGCATCAGCGTCTCTTCCGTGAACCCGGCCCAGTCCGCGGCGACCTTGACCGCCGTCGACGACACCGCCCGTTCCACCGTGGCCCCGGCGGCACGCTGCCTGAGCCGCGCGAAGGTTTCCGCCTGGCTCGGAACGAACGTCTCCAGCTCGTGCGCGAGCAGGCCGCGCTTCCGCGCGTCCCGGGCCGGCGCGAGCGCATGCCGGATCACAGTCCGGAACACCGGCGCGTTTCCGCCGAAGTCCGCGTGGATCGACGCCGTGACGTCGTCGCGGATCGCCCGGGCCGACTCCGGAACGAGCACGAGCAGGATCCCGAGCAGCTCGAGGTCCGGGTTCACCTGCCGCGCCTGCGCGAACTGCTGCGCGATCAACCGCATCCCCTTCAGGCTGCTGATGTCGCTCTGCGTCGGGATCACCAGGTAGCGGGCCGCGGCGAGCGCGATCCGGCGGAGCTCCTCGAGGACCGGCGGCAGGTCGATCACGACCAGGTCGTACCGCGGCGCGATCGGCGCCAGCGCCCGCGCCAGCGCCAGTACGCCGCCCGGGTCGCGGTGCGCTGCGAGCCACGCCACCAGGGCGGCCGTGTTCATCGGGTCCGCGGCGACCAGGTCGAGCCGGTCCCGGATCCCCGGGTGGGATGGCACCAGTTCCTTGCCGCGGGCGATCGCGTCGAACAGCGCCGCTCCCCCGTCCGCGCCGGCGCCGTTCTGCGTGATCCCGAGGTCCTCGCTCAGGTTCGCTTGCGGGTCGAGGTCGACGAGGAGCACGCTGTGGCCGGCGTCGGCCGCCTGCCCGGCCAGGTTCGCCGCCGTCGTGGTCTTGAGGACGCCGCCTTTGCCGTTGACGACGGCGACGACGCGGCGGCACGCGGCATGGAGGGCTGCGGGTTCGAGCTGAGTCATGGGGTGTCTCCGGTGGTGCATCTGGGGTGGTCTCAGGCCCAGTGACTCATACCGCCATACGATCCAGCAATCTGCCGGGCTGGGCGTGTCGCACCGGTACTTGCCGGAAAAACTGCAGGTCAAGCGAATCCTTTGACCTGTTGCTAATCATGCTATACAACTGGCTATACGCGACGTATGGACGTAATGCAGTCCAGGGCGTACCGTCTGTGACATGACGACCACCGTCACGAAGGAACCGAACCGCACCCGGCCGTACCGGGTTCCCGTCGACCTGGACCCGGAGATGCGCCGCAAGCTGCGTCTGTGGTGCGTAAACACCGGCTCGCCGGCCGCGACTCAGGCCGGTGTATTGCGAGCGCTCGCTGCCCGGATGCTGCGCGACCCGGAGCTGTCGGCCGCGATTGCCGCCGACCTCGAGAAGTGAGACGGCCCGGCGCGAGCTGGAGAGCAATCGCGCCGGGCCGGAACCCCGCAGGTTGAGACCACCGAACGGAGATACCCCATCATGACCCAGACCGCAGTGATCCCGGCGCACGAGCTCCGGGAACGCGCCCTGGACCACTACCGCGCCGAGCTCGACGAGGGCCGCGACCCGTCCGCGAAGCAGCTCGCCGAGCTGTTCGACCGGACCGACCGGTGGGCACGCGGAATCCGCTCCGAGGTCCAGGCGGAGCGCGAGGCGGAACGCGGAACGGCCCGGCCTGTTCCGGACCCGGCCCCGGAAACCGCGGGGGAGCGCAGCCGGGAAACCGGAACGGCCGACATCGACGAGCTCGCTCTGCCGGCCGATGCCGAGCCCGTCGCGGAAACTACGGCGGAAACCACCACAGAAACCGCCGCCGCGACCTCATCGGCCCCCAAACCGGCGCTGGCACACGATGGCCCGGCCGAAAACCCCTCGCGACTCGCCCAGAACCCGGCCCAGAAAGCGCCGACAGCCGATCTGCGGCCCTCTGGCCGTCCCAACGCTCTGGCCGCCACAGGGCCGTACGCGGCCGCGCCGTCCTGGACCGTCCAGGACCCGGCCGCGACCCCGTCGCCGGAAACCGGCCCGGAAGTCGCCACGGGCGCCGGAACGCTCGCCGTTCCGCCCGGACTGATCGACCCGCCCCGTGACTACGGCTGGAAATCCGGCCAAGACCCGGCCGCCCGGGCGGAACGGCAGGCGGAAACCCGGGCCCAGGCCGGAACGGTCGACCGGAACGCCGACCCGGCCGCGGCCGCGGAACGCGACACGGAAACCCCGACGGAAGGCAAGGCGTCGAAGCCGCTCCACCCGTGGCCCGTGCTGCTGCTGGCGCTGCCCGCGTTCGTCGCGGTCTGGTCCGGGTGGGTAGGGCTCGGCGAGATGACCGGGTTCGGCGTCGTGCACCCGCTGCCCGGCATCGCCGACGGGTTCACGCTCAACACCGCGATCACCCTCCCGATCGGCGTCGAGACCTATGCCGCGTTCGCGCTGCACGTCTGGCTGTCCGGCCGCGCCCCGGCCCGGGCCCGGAAGTTCGCCATGATCTCGGCGCTCTCGTCGCTCGGGCTGGGCGCGGCCGGTCAGGTCGCGTTCCACCTGCTCGAGGCCGCCGGCGTCACCGTCGCCCCCTGGTGGATCACGACCGTCGTCGCGATCCTCCCCGTCGCCGTACTCGGCATGGGCGCCGCGCTGGCGCACCTGATCCGCGCCGAGGACTGAACCACCCCGTAACGGCAGCGGCGGCCGGACCCCGAATTGGACCCCGGGACCGGCCGCCAGAGACACCCAACCCGAACAAGGCAAGGAGTCAACCCTCATCATGACCCACGACACCACCGGGACCGTGCTCGCCTTCCCGGAACGCCCCGGAAACCCGGCGCCGTCGGCCCCGCCGATCCCGGACCTGTCCGCCGTACTCCGGATCGATGCGCACCGCGTGTTCGGTCACCACGTCCGCCCCGGTCACCGCGGCTGGCTGTGGACCGTCGAGCTCGACGGCGTCGAGTACCTGACCGACCGGCACGTCACCATCCGCCGCGACCGCCTGACCGGCGTCGACGGCCACCGGTTCGACACCCTCGAGTTCCCGCCGGACAACATCGCCCGGGTCCTGGAGGCCCTGGCCGCGCCCCTGGCCGGTACGCCGACGACGGCCCGGTTCGCCGTCGACATCCTCGCCGCGCTGTTCGACGTCGGCGCCGGCGTCCTTCCGCTGGCCGGCGACCTCGTCCCCGACACCCACGCCGTCATGTTCTGTGCTCAACGCATCGGACTCGTCACCCCGATCCCGGCCTGGCGCGCCGCGCACGCGCTAGGCGCGATCCCTGGCGTACCGCCGTCCGCGGCCGACGTCGACTGGTGGGAGGTCTCCCGATGATCCGCCGGACGACGCCGCCCCGCCCCGACCGCTGCGAGCCGTGGTGCTCCCCGCGGAACCAGCGGTTCTGTGGCGGCGCGTGCTGCCCCCACCTGCACCAGATGACCCGAACCCGGAAGGCGACGAAGCGATGACCAACCCTGTGATCCTCACCGTCGACGACATCAACCGGCTGTTCGGAGCCGTGGCCGCCGTGATGGACACCAACCCTGGAATGCGGTTCGACCCCGAGACACAGCGCGTCCTCGCGACCGTGCGATCCCTGGTCGTCTCGACCCCGACCGGCCCGGCCGACTGGTCCGCCCGGGTGCTGCCCTACGTGATCCAGAACCCGCTGCCCGACATGCCCGAGCCGCGGCTGTCCGTCGGACCCGACCGGGAGTCGGCCCGATGACCGCGCCGACGTTCCTCGAGCTGCTGTCCGAGGCCGCCGGCGTGTTCAACCAGCTCGCCTCGGACCTCACGCCCCTGACCTGGTACGTCTGCCCGGACGAGGTCCGCGGACAGGTCGACGTCGACGCCACCGACGAGGAGGCCAGCCAGATCCTCACCGCGTGGGCCGACCGGCTCGGGCTCGCCCTGGTCGACGACTGCCTACCCGGAGCGCGCGAGTACGCCGCCGCCCGCTCCGGATGGCGGCTGGTCGTCTGGGGTGTCACCGACACGGCCCGCTGGGCTGAGGACACCCGCGCCGCATCCGAGCCGGTCTGGGGGTGGCGCGGGTGATCCGCCGATACCTCGCCCTTGCTCGCACGGCCGTCGCCGAATTCGTCGCCGCGGACCGTGCGCTAGCCGAGAACGCCATCCGGGAACTGGACGCAGGCATTCGCCACGAAACCCCGGAGTTCTGGGCAGCGAACGACCGCGTGTGCGATGCAGAACTCGCGTTGCCCTGGTGGTCGCGGATGTGGGCCAACAGCGCCGCGTGGCGCGATCACGGCGAGCTTTGGAAAGTCACGTGGGAGCTGACCGACAGCGCCGACAAGGCGTAGCCTCACAATCCCTTCGGCCCCGGTGCACTCGGCTGCGCCGGGGCCGTCTCATGTCTGGGGAATTCCGGGACAGGTTCATCTGTCGCGCGCACGCGTGGCCCGCTCCAGGGGCGGGAACCCAAGGCGAACGGCTGCTTGTTGTACCAGAGCGCGCGCGGGTGACCCTCGTCCTGCCAGCCTGAGTCACACACCTCTCGCACTAGCAGTGAGAGGCGTCGGATTGGGTGGGCCGGGAGTGACCTGCGCGGCGGGCCGGGCACCCCGGATCCGGTGAATCTGGGGGTCGCACGACGGGTGCCGGTGCCGGTGATCTCGCTCCCGGCCCACGCCTCTCAGCTTGCCGGATCGGCCGCTGTCCCGGGGTGGGTTATCCACAGGGGCGCATGCTGGTGTCATGGCCGACTGGGTGTGGCGGTGCGGGAAGTGCGACGGGGCAGCGAGCGTTCCGGCGCATCACCGGCTGTGCCCGCTGCGCGATCCCGGCGACGTCGTCGACCAGGTGGTGGTGGTGTGGCCGCCGTTCGGTGAACCGGACGACCCGTGGCTGAGACGGTTGAGGGAACGGCGGGGGAGGCGCGGGGATGCCTCGGGTACGGCGGACTGACGCCGCCGTACCGTCGGCCGCGGTGTCTGGGGTGCGGCTCCCGACGGATCTGGCCGGGCCGGTCGAACTCGAACTGGCGAGGGCGGTAGAGGAGATCCCCGGCCCGGGCGCGCTGCCTGGCGGCACGAGATACGAGCCCAAGTTCGACGGGTTCAGGGCGTGCATCGTGCGCCGCGGGGACGGGGCGCGGATCTGGTCGCGGCAGCGCAAGGAGCTGACCGACCGGTTCCCCGACGTCGTGAAGGCCGCCGTACGACAGGTCCCGGATGGGGTGGTGCTGGACGGCGAGCTGGTGATCCTGGTTGACGGCCGGCTGTCGTTCGACGCGCTGCAGCGCCGCCTGGTCACCGCCCCGGCCAAGGTCCGGGGCCTGATTGCGTCGTCGCCGGCGTCGTATGTCGCGTTCGATCTGCTCTCGACCGCCGGGGTCGACCTGCGTCCGCAGCGCTGGACGGTACGCCGTACCCGGCTCGAGGTCCTGGCGAAAGGGTGGGTGCCGCCGCTGCAGCTGTCGCCGGCGACCGGCGACGTCGACGAGGCGCGGGAGTGGTTCGAGGTGCTGCCGGGCGCGATGGGCATCGAGGGCCTGGTCTGCAAGGGCGCGGCCAGCCGGTACGCCGGCGGCCGGCGCGAGTGGCTGAAGGTCAAGCACCGCGACACTCGCGAGGTCATCGTCGGCGGGGTGGTCGGACCGATCGACCGCCCGGAGGTCGTGATCGCCGGCCTCTACCGCGACGGCGCCGGTGGTGGCGCTGGTGACGCTGGTGGGGAGTTGGTGGTGGTCGGACGTACGACCGTGCTGACCGAGTCGCAGTCGCGCGAGCTCGCCGCCGTCCTTACCCCGGCCGGGCCCGGGCATCCATGGCCGGACGAGATCACCTCTTACCGGTGGGGCGGGCGGGATTCGAAGAAGCCGCTGACCAAGGTCGAGCCGCTCGTGGTCGCCGAGGTCGCGGCCGACGCCGCCACCCAGGCCGGCCAGATCCGCCACGCGATGCGGTTCGTGCGGACGCGCCCCGACCTCACACCCGGCGACCTCCCAGCCTTTTCTGCCGGCTGAACGATCCGTGCTCGCTCGCCGGGTGGGTCTGCGGGCCGTCTTTCACGATCCGTCGCGCAGGAACGAGCCGTACGGCTTCAGCAGCGCGGGATCGACGCCCTCGAGCGGGTGACAGTTCTGGCCATCGGCCCACGTCCATTGCAGGCCGCTGGCCGGCCGCCGGTAGCCGAGTGCCCACCCCGGACCGATCGGCGTCGTACGGCGCATCCTCCGCGCCGCCAGGATGCGCGCCTCGAAGTCGGCCTCGGTGAACACCTGCCCATCTCCGGGACCGCCGGCCAGCCGGATCTCGGGACCCCGGGCGGCCATCAGCCAGCCATCCGTTCGCCCTGGACTTCGATGGGCCGAAGATCCTGCCCCGGGTGCCAGCGGACGCGGCCGGTCTCGTCAAGGACCCGCGCGTACCACTCGCCGCGGTCGCGGATCCACACATCGATCGTCCCGGCCGGCTCCCACGAAGCGGCCTGGACCCGGCGTGGAGCCTCCCATCGCACACCGTCGATGCGGCGGCCGGCTGCCACCCGGTGGTTGAGCTCGTCGACCAGGTCGACCGCGGCGCCTTGCTCGAGGCCTGCCGGTGTACACCAGTCGTCGACGGCGGAGTCGTAGACCCCAAACCCGCTGCCAGCGGCTGCTCGTCGCACAGAGAACCTGGTCTCCACCTCGCCAGTATCGAACATGTGTTCGAGTAAGCCAAGAACTGGAGTGGCAACCGGCCACCCCGAACGCAACACGCCAAGTTGTTGACTACATCGCCCCGCGGCGACTGGGCGGCGATCCGGGACCGCCCTACGGCCCGGACTGCCGAACTCGCCCCCAACTCCCGATCGAGCCCGCCTTCGGGGTGCCGATCGGGCCGCCGGTCGTGGCCGTGATCCTCACAAAGTTGTCGGTGGTAGGTCTTATCCTGCTGCTGGCCCACCGATCACGACGGGCTGTGTCTGTGTCAACGCCGAGCGCTGCCGGGCCCAGATGCTCCCCCTCGAACGACCTACGGCAGCGGTGGGGGACCCAGGAAGTTGGGCCTTCGGCCGTGAGTGGCTGAGGCCCTGGGGTGAAGTCCGCGGGAGCGGACCGGGCGATGAATCCCCGCTCGAACCCGACAGCTAACTCCGCAGGCGGGTAGTCAAAGGGATCAGCTATGCCCACAACGGGGCTCACGGGCAGTTTCGGCGTGCCCGAGGATGAGCGTGATGCGGTCGCTGTGCGCGTGCAGGACAACGATCCGCAGAAATCTCAGATTGAGGTGGGGGGTAATCGGGGGTGGCGCACATACGAGGGAGAGACCCCGACGGGCGTCGTGGTCTCTCCTGACGAAGGGCTGTTCATGCCACCCGCTTCCGCCGAGCCGACCCAGGCGCCGGCGCGTGCGGGCGCGCGGTTACAACCACACGTAGATGGCCAGGACTCGGACTGGGTGAGCGCGGCCGACGACGTCGAAGGTGCCGAGCAGGTCGATCGTCTGGTCGCCGACTACAACCTGGTCACGATGCTGGCGTTCCAGAACTTCACCGGCCTGGACTTCGAGTACTTCCAGGACGAGCTGGCCAAGTACGGGATCGCGGTCATCGGCAGCTGGTGCCGCCGCGGGCTGATCTTCCACTACTGCAAGCAGCGCGGCTACGGCGGACTGCAGGCCCCGCCGGCGGGTTCGTTCGACGACCCCGGCCTGGTCGAAGACCTGGTGCTTGAGACGGTGGGTGAGTCGCTGGTGCACTTTCGCGACGACGTTCTCGTGAAGGGCCGGTGGGACTACCGGCGTGGCGCGTCGCTGCGGACGTTCTTCATCGGGCAGTGCCTGATGAGGTTCCCGAACATCTACCGGGCCTGGCGGGCGCACGATGCCCGTCCGACCACGGTGCTGCCGGTCGGCGAGTCGGTCGAGTTCCTGGACCGGCCCGATCCGAGCCCGGACCAGCTGGTGATCGACATGGTGTACGGCGAGCGGCTGCTGGAGGGCATGAGCCCGCGGGATCGCAAGATCTTCCGGCTGCTCGCCGACGGCCTGAAGCAGCAGGAGATCGCCGTCGCGCTGGGGATGACGACGAAAGCGGTCGAGCGTGCGGTGGCCAACCAGCGTGCTCGGATGCGGAGGGAGAGGGGCGCATGAGTGATCAGATCCGGATCAAGGTCGAGAGGTCGTCGCTGGGCACGAAGAAGGCGAGGGAACAGCGCCAGAGCGTGTCAGCGATCCGGGCCGCGAACGCGGTCGCCCGGGCGGCGCAGTTCCGGCAAAAACGTGCGACGAAGGATGGGGGGTAACAAGCGCCGGCGCACATACACCCAAGGTGTCCAGCCGAGTTCAACCAGAACCCGGCGTGCAGCACCAAGGAGAGCCAATCATGGCTAAGAACACCGGCAACAACCATCGCAAGGGCGCCGTCACCGGCCGGTCGCAGGTCCGCACCCCGAGTGGGTGGACCAAGCGCGACACCGGCAGCGGGCGCTTCATGGACGGCAAGGCCAACGGCAAGCCGTTCAAGGGTGTCCGCCGCGAGGCCTGACCTCGAGGCGCGCTAGAAGCCCGGGGTACCGAGAACGCCAGAATCGTCCTCGGTACCCCGAGCGTCGTAGTTTGCCAGCCCTCCCGCAGTGCCCGGCTGGCAGGAGAGGTACGGGTACGAGTCGATGTCCATCCCCACCACGGCGACCCAGCTGCTCATCGTGCTGCTGTTCGTCGTGCCCGGGTTCGTCTACCAGGGCGTGCGTGTCCACCTTCGTGGCCGGCGCCCGGCCGACGTCGACCTGTCAACCAGGCTGGTCGGTGCGATCGCCAGATCCGCGATCTTCGCCCTCGCCTACCTCGCGATCGGCGGCCAGCTCTTGGTCGATGCCGTCAACGGCACCGGCTGGCTCATCCACCACATCCGGACCGGAGCGCTGATCGCGCTCGTCGGCGGGTTCGGCATACCAGCCTTCCTGGCGCTGATCCCCGACGACAGTAAGGCCGTGAACTGGTTCCGGGAACGGTGGCCGGCGAAGTGGTTCACGAGCAGGCTGCAGTACGACGCCACCCCGACCGCCTGGGACAAGGCGTTCCAGGACCGCGGCCCGTGCTTCGTGCGGATCCTCACCGCAGAGAAGGAATGGATCGCCGGCTACTACGGCGAGAACTCCTACAGCACGTCGTTCCCGGAGAAGCACCAGCTGTTCCTCGAGTACTGCTACCAGGTCGACGAGGACGGCCGGGTCGGCCAGGTCATCCCGGACTCCGAGGGGGTGATCGTGTCGTGCGAGTCGGCGATCTCGATCGAGCTCATCGCTCTCGACAACCCGGACCAACGCACACTGGAGACGCAGAGCGAGGAGGGCCAGGTAGGCCGATGACTAAGAATCTCCCGCCCGGGCGTGGTGGCTACCGGGCCAAGACTGTCAGCAAGAAGAGCCCGAGCAAGGACAAGACGCGGGAAGAGCGGCAGTCCGTCGTCCCCCCACCCCCCAAGCCCAGCAAAGGTGGTCCCACCAGTGCCGAATGACCACAGACGAGTGATCGGCGTCGGGCCGACAGAGGAACGGGGCTGGAAGCCCCGGCCCGTGATCCGTCCGGTGCAGCCGCGGACTCCTCCGCCCCCACCACCGCCCAGTGGCGGCAAGCCCTCGAAGCAGACCGAATAGGCCAGACCACGCCCCGCCACCCGATCGAGGAAGTAGCCCCCATGCCTAACGCCACCCCGCCGCGCCGACGGATCTCCGAAGGTTGGAAGCCGTCGACGACCCCGAAGGTGACACCGCCGAAGACGCCGCCTCCGCCGCCCCCCACCAGCGGCGGTGCACCGGCCAAGAAGTAGGGGCACCCGGCAACGAGGGAGGAGGCTCCGCATCAGCGCCGGGCTACCTCATTCGGTCTAGAGCCGATTCAGCAGCTCGTCGTCCCGCCGTACCGGGTCGTGGTGCGGCGCCGGGCGACGCGACACCTGACCAGTTGCAGGCGCTTGTCAAGAAGATGAACAAGCGACGCCACCACCCGGTCGACGTCGGCGACGTACTGGCTGCCGACCTTGAGCTCCCTCCCGCGCGGCACGGTCCAGTTGCCGGCCTCTCCAGCGAGCGGCAGCCCGCACACCGGGACGTTGAGCTGACACGGCGAGCATGTGCGATCGGACAGGGATGAGGGCCCCGGCGTCCGGGGCCCTCGCGTCAGTGGAGGTGGATGTGGATCTCGACGAGGTTCGGAAGCAGGGCCGAGATGAGGACCAAGGCCGCGTATCCAGCGCACCGGATTCGGCGTCGCACCGGCAACGGTGTGGGGTAGGCGCAGCGCCGGACGACCCGCTGAGAGCGGTGTGGACGGGGACGATGCCGTGTTGTCGGTGGGCGCGGGGCCCGGATGTGTGCAAGCATTTGTGTGTTCTCCTTGTTGGTTCCTAGCCCGCCGGGAGATGACTGAAGGGTCGGTCTAGCCACCGGCCCTTCTGCCTTGTTGAGGCTCAGGATGACAGCCCGCAGCCTCTTCGGGAACATCTGCGGGGTGGAGCTATCCGTTGCTGCATCTAGCTTCTGACTCTCCGAATTCCCTAGAGAACTGCGATATATGCACATCCGAATTCCGGACGTGCTGTATTTAGCCGCCTATTGCGGACTCCTCTTTCAGCGCGCACACTCCAGTCATGGCGAACTATGAGTGCGCGATTTGCGGGGCGGAGACCAGGGTCTCTCGCACCACGGTGCTGGGCGGTACGACTGCTCGTCGTGAGCGAATCTGTGCCGGCCCGGAGCAGCACACGACCTTCACGGTGGAGAGGCCGGAGGAGCCTGAGCTGCTAGTGGTACGGGCTTCAGGCGACGTTGAGCCGTTCGACCGGCGCAACAAGCTCGAGTACAGCATTCGGCTGGCGGCCGTGAGCACCATCAGCCGCGACCCGCAGATCACCAAGATCGCCGACGCAGTGCTCCGCCGCCTCGACCCCCAGCCGCGGCGGCCTATCCCGACCGTCGTCATCGGTGATGCGGTTCTGACGGAACTCAAGACCGCTGCCCCGCTGGCCGCGATCCGGTACGCGACAACCTTTCTCGGCAAACGCGGCCGGATCAAGAACTCCGAAGACCTAGCCACCTGGATCACGACGAATGTCCTCCCGAACGGCGTCCCAGAGGCCCGCAATCCATCCCGTCCGGTCTTCGTCATCAAACGCCGCAAAGCGACCGAGCCGACCGGCCAGGGCGAGGACTTCAGCCTGATCAAGCTGTGGTGGGCAGTGAAGCGGGCCACGCGAGGCCTGGGCCTCAACGGAAAGGACTACGACGCAGCGGAGTACGAGACGGCACTCGGCAGCGTAGCCGCGTATGTCTTGGCTCAGTTGCACGGGCAACCCATCGTCACAAGCGGGCAAATCTCGGCAGAGGTCCTGCGAGTACTGCGCAGCGTCTCCCCACTGGCCGCTCTTCGCTACTCGATCCCCATGAAGAGCTACACCACCGCAGAGGCATTCCTGGACGAATGCGTGAGCCTCACGCAGTATCCGCCGGCGCCAATCGACCTTGGTCCGTACGCAGAGGCCGGTGCAGCACTGGCCGAGGAGGTGCGCAAGTGGAGCGCCAGCTGACCGCCGGACTGGCCGCCAGCCGGCAGCGGTGGATCTCCACCCACCTCGGTCCGATGAGCTGGGCGGGCACTCGCCTGACCAGCGGCGGCCAGCTGTATCCGATTGGGGATGCCCTGATCGCGGACACCAGATGGGCCGAGGATCTAGATCGGGTGCGTGAGGCGCCCCAGCTGGCCAGGATGGCCGGCGTGGGGCAGGTGTTCGTGGGCGCTGGCCGCGGTCATTGCAGCCGCGCGGTGCACAGCAAGGAAGTCTCCGAGATCGCCGCAAACCTGGCCGCTGGCCTGGGACTGCGCGTTGAGCTCGCGGCCGCGATCGGTCTGGCTCACGACTGTGGACACCCCCCGTTGTCACACGTAGGTGAGGCCGTCATCCGGCAGCACTGGCCAGCCTTCAACCACGCCGATTACGCCGCGGATTTCGCACTGGAACCCCTCAACCTCACCGCTGAGACCCTGCTGGGCGTCCGGAACCACTCCTGGTCGACGCGCAGTTCTGGGTCGGCCGAAGCAGAGATTGTGCGGTGGGCCGATCGAATCGCTTACCTGACCAGGGACCGGGCCGACGCGATCGCTCTCGGGATCGCCCAGGCCGACGACCTGCCGGTAGAGATTCGAACTGAGCTGGGTACGACGTACGCCGAGCAACGTGCAGCCCTTGAAACTGCGGTCACCCAGGCAAGCCGACGTACCGGGTTCATCTCGATGGAAGACCCAGCAGCAGTCGCGATGGCGCACCTTCGGCAGCACAACTACGACACCTTCTACGTGTCGATCCCGGTGCAGAGCCAGGCCGAGCTCGTCGCACGAGCCATGGGGCGCGCGCTCGTGCGTGTAGGAAGGTCGCTCGGGATCACCCGATCCCTGTCGGAGGTAGCCTGCCTGCGCGTCATCCAGGATCTGATGACCATGGACGACGCAACGCTGCTGGCGTACGCCGACCAGCCGACCGTCCCGTTCGCCTTCGTTGGCGCGGCCGCTTAGAGGAAGCACCATCATCCAGAGGCGGTGGTCAGAAGTACTTTCCGAAGTCGGGGGTTCGGCGGCGGGCTTCGCCGGGGGTTCGCTCAGGGATTGCTGCGGGGCTGTCGAAGGCGTCGAGGTTGATGTTGTAGACGTTGCGATACCTGCGGATGCTGAAGGCCTCGGTGGTGGCTAGTGCGCGTCGCCGTACGGTGATGAGGCCGCCGGCCTCGAGCTCGTTCAGCCCGCGGCTGCGGGTCTCTTCGGACAGTTGGAAGGTCTCGGCGGCGTAGTCGGGGGCGATCCACACGGTGGTGTCCTCGGCTCTGTTGGCGCCGAGTTGGGTGTAGAGGATGATCAGCATGCCGAGTGCGGCGGGGCTAAGGACGGCCATCCAGCCCGATCTCCACAAGCCGCCGGGCAGGCGGATGTAGCGGTGGACGGAGGCGGCTTCGAAGTTGTGGCGGAGCCGGTTATAGGACTCGCCGGGCAGGCGATAGGGCCTACCGTCGCCGAGTTCGGACATCATCCGGACGGTGTTCGGGCCGCCGACGTTTTGGACCACCTCGACGTACCGGTTGCGTTCGAGCCACTTGATGGCGTCGGAGACGCGGCGTGTGCCGGCGGTGGTGGGGTTTTCCAGATCGAGTAGTTGTGCCCATGCGCGTGCTGGGTAGGTGACTTCGTGCGGGGGAGCGGCGGCCAGGTACAGCATGCTCAGGTAGAGCCGGAGCCGGACGCTACCGCCGCGGCCGCCGCGCAGCATCTGAGCCAGCGGCGTGATCGCCGGCAGAGGCCGGGCGATGTCCTCGGGAAGCAGGTCGAAATCTGGCAGTTCCGCGAATGCCCGCCGAAGTGGTAGATGGGCGCGCTCGTGTACCCGAAGCGAGAGGTCTCTTGCGGCCGCCAGGGCTTCCTCGCTGGGTCGCCGTACACCGTCGCGCGATCGGGACGCGGACTGGCGGTCGACGAGCGTTGCTTGGGGCTGATCCACCCCCGGCGCGTTACGGTAATTATGCGACATTACAAGTCATCCTATAGGTCAATGTATAGACGATCCTGTCACCCCTACACTAACGTAGGGGTGACAGTGGGTACAAGTGGCCCTAACCCCGGCACAAGCGCAGGGGTCTTCGTGCACACTACCGCTTGCCTGACCAGCCGATCCGTGGTAGACTGGTAGTAATGGGTTGCTGATGCCCGCACGGCCTGGTTGTGGTCCAGGTAGCGGCGAGGCAGATAGCGCGACCCTAGGTAGGGAAACGGGGCCAGACCCGTCAGCGTGCGACGAGGCGAAATGCCTAAAACCGCTGCTGGTCAGGCAACCCGGGGTGTGGCCGCACGGCTATATCGCCTTCGGGTGTGAGTGTGCCTCCGGGCACTCCGGGCCGCGAACCTACTGGCAGAGGGCCTCGCTAATGCGAGGCCCTCTGTCTTTTGCTCGGGCGAGTACGAACTCCTTCACCACAGGTGCGGTCCATCGGGGTCATCGACGGTGTGCTCGACCACGTAGCTCCACGACCGGCCGCCCGACCTAACCTCGCACAGGATGCGGAACGTCCGGCCGGCAAGCTCGGAGGCGTGATAAACCCACAAACCACAGCCAACGGTGCTGCCGGCCGCCGTCGCGGGAAGGTCGTACGTCGGGCTGTACTCGTGCCGATACGGGTCGGCCGGTCCTGGACCGAGACCAGCGAACAGCTTGTTGAGGTACTCGTTTGGCACCGTGAGTTTCGCTGAGTCGAAGGCGACCGGACACCACAGATCGACCGGGATCCAGCCCTGCTCGGGGATCGCCCCGAACTCCAACCGCAAGGCCGGCTTCGACTGCTCGTGCACCTGGTCCTCGAGCAGCAGCCGGGAGCGCTCGGCTTCTTCCGCCTGCTTGTAGGTGGCCCGCCAGGACAAACCGGACAGCACCAGGGCCGCCAACGCGATTACCAGCGTGAAGATGTTGAAGACCATGCCGAGCACGATGACTCATTCCGGTCCACCGGACCAAGCTGTGACGATGTGGATCGGGGCGCCCACAAAGATCCGGGTCCCCTGCGCCAACAGGAGACCCGGTAGGACCGTGGCCGCCAACCCAACATCGACAACCTCGGAGGCACCCAGCAAGTGGGTGCCCAGTAAGAGTCGACCCTGAGGTCGAGGAATAGCTCGATCTGGGACGATCTCGGACGGAACACACGCCAACAGGGCGCAACATAAAACCTTCGTGCGCTACCCCCTCAGTGGCTACCGCCGCTGCGTGCGCTACCCCCTCAGTGGCTACCGCCGCCACGCATCTCGAATGCTTTCCAAGAAAAGTGGGCGGAGGTCGTGCACCAAATCCTGTGGCCCAGGTCACACTTCGCTCAGATGTTCGACGTCGAGTCCCGCTTGAGGACCGCCGGACCGAGTCGACCTTTCTAGATAGGTGTGTGCTGATAACTCTTGATTGTCGGCCACTTGACAGGCACCAGATCGAGTCTGGTCACGCGCCTGTAGTCCCGACTAGCGTTGTTCACGCCGCGTCTTGCAGGGACCTATCCGTACGGAGCGCCAACTCCGAGGGCCTCTTGCCCGATGTGCACGCCAACCCACATCGGCGTCTCGATGAGTCGGTTCGTACAGCTGATTCACCGAGTCGCCCAACTTCAAGGAGCTTTTGGTGTCTCGAAGCATTAGCATTCCTGAGCCTCGGCGAAGGCCGGGGCCGGTGGTCGTGGTGATCATCTACCTGGGGCTCTTCTACAGCCTGCTTGGCGCGGCGGCCGGCGCCTCGGTCTGGTACGCCGATGGCACGGTCCAGTTGGCCGCGGTCTCGGCGTTGACCGCGGCTGCGATCGAGATGGCCCGGCGGCTTGTCGTGTACGTCCAGCGCTGTTCGGTGGTGAAGGTATGACGACCGAGCAGGTGGAGGGGAACTACTTCAGCTGGTCGTTGTCGACCAGTTCGAATGCGGTGCAGAACTTCGCGGCCCGCCTGCGCGACGAGAAGGAGCGGGCCGAGCTCTCGTTCCGGGAGATCGCGGCCCACGGGTACCGCGACCACTCCCAGATGGTCCGGGCGGCGAAGGGCAAGGTGCTGCCGACCTGGGAGGTCACCCAGGCCTTCCTGCTGGCCTGCGGGGTTGCGCGGCACAACCTGGGGCCGTGGCGGGTGTTCTGGGTCGCTACCCGCAACTTCCTGGCGGCTGAGCAGTACTTGCGCAAGGCCAGCATGGAGCTGGCGGTGGACTCGTCGGTCGCACGGCGTGGCTCCGGCCTTCGCCTCACCAAGGACTGGCTGGAGGTGAAGAAGGCCAACACCCCGGCCCAGCTCGGGCTAGCGCTGCGGCACCTGCTGGAGCACTACGGCTTGTCCTCCACGCGTCAGGCCGCGCAGGCGACCGGGGTGCCGAAGTCCACGCTGTCTGACTGGCTTGATGGCAACCGGGTGCCGTCGGCCGTCCGGCTCGACGAGTTGCTGCTGCGTGTCGGCGCCACTCAGACAGCCCAGTTCGAGTTCGGGAAGTGCCTGGACCGGATCCGGGAACGGCGCTGGTCGCAGAGCGCGGTCGACCAGTTGAAGGCGCTGTATCCCCGTCTAAGCCGGTCGGCGCTGGTCTGGAAGCTGGGCAGGTCCGAGGACGCGATCCGGGAGAAGGTCCAGGAGCTCGGCCTGGCCCCGTGGCCGGCGGCCAGCTGACCTGCAACTCCCTGAGGGCCCCGGCGACGGCTGGGGTCCTTGCCGTTCACCGAGACCGCAGGCCCCGGTGATAACCGCCATTCTCACCGGTACCCGCCCGTCGGCGACCTGGGTCCGCCGCTCAGACCGGCCCGACACGCCCGGCGTGACCCGGACCGCGAATCCGCCGTTATCACCGGGTACCGGGCGCCGGGTCGCGTCGGAGCGTCGGCGCCCGGCCCTACCGTGACAGTCATGCATCCGCCTACGCTCTCGCCCAGAACCGGGACCCCGGCGGCGACCTCCTGGCCGCCGGTACGGCCGCGATGAGCCCGGCCGCGCCCGCCCTGCCCGGCGAGCACCCGATGGCCGGCCAGGTGCGCGACTTCCTCGCCGATTGCGAGTTCGCCGGCAAGACGGCGCACACGATCCGCGCCTACCGCGGCGACCTGGCCCAGCTCGCCGCGCACACCGACCGCGACGTGACCGGCGTCGACGCCGGCGTGCTGCGGTCGTGGGCGGCGTCGATCGCCGACCTGGCCACGTCGACCCGGGCGCGCAAGCAGGCCGCAGTCGCCGCCTTCTGCCGCTGGGCCGTGCGGCACGAGCTGATCGACGCCAACCCGATGGACCGCTTCGACCGGGTCGCCGTCCCGGACGGCGTACCGCGCCCGGTCGACCCGGCCCGGATCGACCGCGTCATCGCGGCCATCCCGAGACCCAAGCAGCGCGATCGGCTGCTGTTCGAGTTCCTGAAGGCCACCGGCACCCGGGTGAGCGAGGCCCTCGGGGTATACGTCGAGGATCTCGACCTCACCGCGGGCAACGAGCACGTCCTGGTCCACGGCAAGGGCGGCCGGGTCCGGATCCTGCTCCTGGACGATCAGCAGTTGGTGAACCGGATCCGCCGGTTCCTGCGGGAAACCGGCATCACCCACGGCCCGCTGTTCCGCGCGAGCAGGAACTGGACCGGGCGGGCGCTGACCTACTCGACCGTGCAGGAACTGTGGGCCGGCTACCGCGAGCTCGCCGGCGAACCGGGCCTCGAGCTCCACCAGTTGCGGCACACCCATGCCACCGAGCTCACCAACGACGGCGTCTCCGCGCGCACCATCCAGAAGCGCCTCGGGCACCGCAAACTGCAGACCACGCTGGTGTACGCCGACCACTCCGACGCCACCGCCGACGCTGAGCTACGCGCTCGCCAGCGGCGTCGTGCGCGACACCGGCCTCGGCAGGTGTGAAGGGACTACAGAAAAGCTATAGAGCCGGGTACTCTTGTGGTGCTCGGGGCAGTAGCCCTGGAGAAGTGGACCCGGCAGC
Organism: Kribbella sp. CA-247076; assembly: GCF_050942445.1. Taxonomy (NCBI): domain Bacteria; kingdom Bacillati; phylum Actinomycetota; class Actinomycetes; order Propionibacteriales; family Kribbellaceae; genus Kribbella; species Kribbella sp. CA-247076. The sequence goes on from NZ_CP192052.1 coordinate 24,759, forward strand.
CTTCCGGACGGTTGGTGAGCCGGGTTTCGCGCGTCTAGGCGCTGAAATCAGAGCTCGACCAGATCGCAGTACGGCGCAACCAGTTGCCGCCACTCACCACCCTTGGCCCACGACCACGCGATCGCGTCCGGGATCCACAGCAGCGGGTCGAGGTGAGGCGCGAGCAACTCGTACTGCAGCGTGTCCACGCAACCATGTGCGCGGACCGCGCGGTACAGCACCTGCTTGTCGAACTCGAGCCGGGACTCATCGCGCTCGATCACCAGCCGCTCGGCGACGCCGGCGGCGTCCTCGACGATCGCGTTCAGGCAGCTCTCCCGGCCGGCTCGGTCCTCCGATGGCGTGGCGTAGAGCTTCACGTCCAGACCGAAGCCCTCGATCACCGCCAGGATCTTGCGCTGGCGCGCAGCGGACTCCTTGAAGAAGTGCAGCCGCCGCTGCCGCGGCAGCAGCAGGCCCTTCATCGCACGGCGGTGCGCGTTGACGTCGCCGGCCAGACAAGCAGCCGCGGCCATCAGCAGACCACGGGACTTGTTCTCGTCGACGAACACGTGCGAGGGCATGGGCAGCACTGTAGAGCCGTTTCCAGACACCACGAGTTCGCGACCGGCGGTCGGGTTGTTGCGGAGCCACGAGTACGGCGCGGCAGCGAGCTGAGCACCGTGACAGGCTGGGGACATGACTGCTGGCCTGGAGACTGAATCGACGCGCTGGATCATTCACGACGAGCGGGTTGTTGACGACACCCGTAAGACCCGTTTGCACATCGCCAAGGTTGAGCTGCCTGACGGGGTGGAGTTCGAGCAGTACGTCCTCAGGTGCCCACGAGCAGCAATGGTGCTCGCCGTCGACGATCAGGATCGAGTCCTACTGATGTGGCGGCACCGGTTCATCATTGACCGCTGGTGCTGGGAATTGCCCGGCGGGTATGTCGACGACGAGGAAGACATCGAGGCCGCCGCCGGTCGCGAACTACTCGAGGAGACAGGCTGGCGTGCCGAACGGCTCGAGGAGCTGGTGACGTACCAGCCGATGGTGGGAATCGCCGACCATGAGTGCGTGGTCTACCTTGCAGAAGATGTCACGCAGGCCACCGACGCGCGAGACCCCAATGAGGCTGAGTCGTTGGCCTGGGTTCCGCTCACGGAGGCACTTGGGATGGTGCGTTCGAAGGAGATTGTGGGGGCTGCGACAGTCACTGCCTTGCTGGCGTTGCATGCCCGGCGACTTGAGTCGCGGCCGGTGTCCTGAGGTATCGAACGCGTTTGCAGAAGTCCGCAACGCCCGGGTGAGCTTTGTGCGGCGCGAGCAGGGACGCCACCTCTCGCAGGTAGTGGTGAACGCGTGTGGACTGCATCTCAGCAGAGAGCCGAAGAGCCTCAGTCCCGGCTGTCAGCGACTGATCGATGTCACCAAGCCGAGCCTGCCCTTGAGCCAGCAGAGTCAGGTTGAAGACCCGGCCGCGCTCGAAGCCGGGGACCATGTCGAGTGACCGTTCTGCGAACCGCACTGTGTGTGTGCCATCGCCTAGCTCGCGGAAGACGTGGCCGAACTTCGCGCTCAGATACGCCTCATCGAGGTACGCGAGGTAGGTCGGACCGCTGAGGCGATCTGCTTTGTCGAGCTCGCGCTCGGCTCGCGACAGGGTGGCGGCGACGTCGGCAGAGGCTCCGAGCTGGGCGAGCCCTTGTGCTTCGAGTACGGCGGCTTCCGCGACGAGGTGCTGTTGCCCGGACCGGTGGCCTGACACAGCAGCTGCCTGGGCGTACTGGACGGCGTCCTGGCCCTGGCCGAGGTAGGTGGCTTGGTGGGCCATTGCCGCGAGGATCTCCCCAGCGAGAGCTTCATCCCCTGCTTCGCGGGCTAAGGCGATGCCCTGAGTGAGGTACTTCTGCGACAGTCCGTGCATGCCGCTGTCGTAGGCCATCCAGCCGGCGAGCTGGGTCATCTCGGCGGCGACGGTGACTAGTGCCTTTCCGGTCGCAGCGTCGTACCGCCCACGCCTCAAGAGTGGCGCGACTTCGTGGTGAAGGGTGCGAACGAGCTTCTCGCGGACTGCGCCCCCACCGCTGCGGTTGTCTGAACGGCGGTACGCGGCGGCGAGGTCCTGGAGCATCTCAACATCGCTCATTCCGACGCGGACGGTTCCACTTAGGCGGCTGGTGTTGGTCGGGCTTCCAGCAGTCTGAAGCAGACCTTGGCCGCCGGTCAGGCCGTAGCCAACGAAAAGTGATGTGCGTAAGAACTCTCGACGCTCCACGTCGTGCTCCCAAAGGGTCGTCACCGTATCGATGGTCTGCCCGAGGTTGGCGCCGATCTGGAGAGCGAACTTAGGGTCACCACTCGCGCCTGCACTCGCAAGTCCCAGGGCGACCGCGCTGGTGCCGTACACCTTGCAGAGCAGTTTCGTGTAGTAGTGATCAGGGCTCGCGTGGCCGTTCTCCCAGCGGGAGATTAGCTGCCGTATCGAGGCCCAGCCGGGCAGGTGGTCGCCTGCGTCCTCAGCTGTTTTGACCAGCTGGTGAAACAGTGCGGCCTGACTCCACCCTCTCGCGCTGCGAGCCGCCTGCAGCCGGTTCTCCATGGGTCGTTACCCCTCGTTACCTGTTTCGCTCGGTGAGCGACTGGTTGCCTGGAGCCATGTTCACATGGCAGGGCATCTACGATCGCCAATCGCGCGGCGAGGTCACGGCTGTTTGGTACCTCGACGCGGCCGGGTGTCGTGCCAATCGCGAACCGTCGCCGGCCGCCATGCGGGAGAACGACCGAAATGCCTGTCGGGCTTCGGTGCCTGGTCGCGGGAGACGTAGCTATTCCAGGTGTCACGCGAGACCGGTGCGCCCTCGTGAGCGAGGTAGCGCAGTACGTCGTCAACAGACCACCAGTCTGTTGGCAGGGCGTCATTCGTGGGGTTCATCAATACAAGCCTAGCTAGATCGAACTCTTGCCGGAATACAAGCTCAACCTGTACGTTCGAATACAAGTTCAACGTGTATTTGCCGTCTGGAGCTGGAGACCCGGCGGCAGACCGAAACTGGAAGGACTACCCGCCGTGACCGTTCGACCCAAGCTCACGACCGATGAGCTCGACCGCGCTCAGGCCAACCTCGCCGCCGCTGTACGCCGCGCCGGCGGATCATTCCCGTGCCGCGGCGCGTCCGCTTGGACCCAGGAGGTCCAGACGCCGTACGACTCGCTCGAGCTGATCGCCGAGTGCCACTCGTGCCCGGTGTTCATCGAGTGCTCCGCCCTGGCCCGGGTCACTCCGGCCCGCGACAAGGCCCACACGGTCATGGCCGGAGTCCGGTACAACGCCGCCGGCCGACCCGTTGACCTTGGCGCCCAGATCCGCAACCAGGCCCGGGACGCCGCGCTCGCTGCCGCGGTCGGGCTGGAGGGCGCCGCGTGAACCGTTGCTGCTGGTGCCGCTACCGGCGCCTCTACCGCCGTCCCGCTGCAGCTGCTCGAGCTGCTCGCCGGCACCGCTGCACCGACCCCGTCCCCCACCCCCGAGAAGGGATCAACTG